>NZ_BQNQ01000002.1:0-40374 GCF_022835095.1 Faecalicatena contorta
ACTATTGGTGCGCTTTCTGTCAGACGTGGAGAACTTCAATGACAACGAAATCAACGTCCAATATTCCAGCAGTAAGTTGGGGTGGATAAAAGGCGGCTTTATTCCTTATGACAAAGATATCGTGTTTGACGGTGACAGCCGTTTTAAGCAGGTGTTTGAAAGCATCGAGGAGCGTGGAAGCAGGGCTAAATGGTACAGTCATGTAAAGCAGCTGAGATCCACAGGCCGGCTAGAAATCAAATTCATGATGGCCGCTGCATTTGCAAGTGTCCTGATCGGCCCGTTGGGTGCCCTGCCATTTTTCGTGGATCTTTGGGGCGAAACAGAAGGCGGTAAGTCTGTCACATTGATGTTGGCCTGCTCCATCTGGGCGAACCCAGACGAGAGTCGGTATATAGGAGATTTCAAGACAACTGACGTAGCTCTGGAGGCCAGGGCGGATCTGCTGAACAATCTGCCGATGATGCTGGATGATACCAGTAAAACATCGGCCAGGATCCGGGACAATTTCGAAGGCATTGTATATGATCTGTGCTCTGGAAAAGGAAAGAGCCGGTCTAATAAAGAATTGGGGATGAACAGGGAAAACCGCTGGAAGAATACAATTCTGACCAATGGGGAGCGTCCATTGAATTCTTATGTGTCCCAGGGCGGTGCCATCAACAGGATCTTAGAGATCGAATGTGGGGAAAAGGTTTATCAAGATCCCCAGAAGACGGCAGAGATAATCAAACAGAACTACGGTTTTGCTGGCCATGAATTTGTCCAGGCGTTGAAAGATATCGGGATGGAAAAAGTCATGGAGATTCAGCAGGAGATTCAGCGGCAGATACATGACGATGAGAAGATGCAGAAGCAGAGTATTTCGTTGTCTATTGTTCTCACTGCAGATAGGATCGCAACAGATTATCTCTTTCAGGATGGGCAATATATCAGTCTGGATGAGGCTAAGACCGTACTAATGGACAGGAATGAGCTTTCAGACAATGAAAGATGCTATCAGTACATACTGGGGGAAATTGTCATTAATGGATCAAAATTCGACCCTATGACCCAGACAAATGAAAAATGGGGAGTTATTGAGAATGGGTATGCCATCATATACAACAATGTTTTCGAATCAATATGTAGCAAAGGTGGATTTTCTAAGAAAGCTTTTCTTTCATGGGCTGATAAGAATGGACTAATCCAGACAGAAAGCGGGCGCCTTAATAAGACGAAGAAGATCAATGGAAATGTATTCCGGTGCGTGTTTCTAAAAATGGAAAATGATATGGATAAGGACGGATTTCAGGCCGTAGATGATCAGGAGGAGCTGCCATTTAAGTGATAAGGGTAACCGGTAACCATGGTCACCATCGAAAATCACTTTTATAAATAGAAAAAAATATTGAACAGTCAGATAAAAAAGTTCCCTCACATGTAGAAATTCAATGGTTACTTGGTTACCGGAAGGGAAAAATGGCTTTAACCACAGTAATTACAAGGGTTTGAACGTAAACCGCATCGAGGTTACTTTAGCAGCAAAATGGTTACAAAAGGTTACTTGGAGGGAATATATGCACGAAAAAATAGTAGACATCCAGAACGCTTTCTGGAAGGCATACACAGATTTCAGGAAGACTAAGGATATGAGACAGTACAACGCAGACACACGAAGGATCTGCGACAAGTATAGATCAGACCCGTACATGCTGCAATTCTGCCAGAACATCATGCTTTCATGGGCACCTGTCATAAATGGCATGAAGGAGTGGTCGTGATGAAAATGAACAAAGCAGATACGGAACCCAGATCTGCCAAAGCAGAAGAAGTCAAAATATGTGATATATGCGGCGAAATGATCATTGGGGAGTATGACTATGTACGATCCAGAAGAAAGACAGAGTTGTATTTCCACAAAGGCATGAGCTGTAGGAAGAAGGTGCGTGGTAAATGACAAATCATGAATGTCTACAAATTTATAGATCTCAGAAAGAATGGCTGAATGAAGAAAAGGGGCTGGAAATGGATATGGAACTTAAACCCTGTGCAAATGCAGAGTGTCCATTTCAGGACGGCAAATGTGCTATTAATGGTTGCGGTGGATATGGAGAGTAAGAGGAACGTTAATGAATAATCAGGAAGAGCGTAAAAGAGTATGCTGCAATTGCGGAAACAATCTGAGAATTAGAAATCAGCACTTAGATTTCCGCAATGAATGTGCAATAGACGGGCATTACATAAGCTATTTAGATTGTTTTGATGGCTGGTGCAGACACTGGAAAAAGGAGAAAAAGCATGAGCTGGGCGGATAAGCAACTCAAAAAGGCCAAGATACATAGCCTGGTGGAACAGGCGTTGAAGGATCCGCAATTTCAGGAAGCACAGAAAAAGCAGACCGAGGATGCGATAAGAGAGGCATTTGACTGTTTCCTGCTGATCAGTGCAGATTACTTACACCGGCATCATAAGTATGGGAAAAAGCGCCTGACAAGATTTTTGGCTTTTGCGGTGGATCAGATGTAGTACATACCAGACGATCCAGACTATTTTCGACTGCTGAATGATGCGCTGGAAGAGGAGACTGGCGTGAATATTTTAGGTAACTCAATTAATCAAATTAAAATTTAGTGGAGGAATAACAATGGAAGAAGAAATCAAAAAAGCAATTACTTTACTAAAAAACAATGGATATTTTGTAACTAAAATCCCAAAAAACCTGTGCGATAATGCAAAAGAGTGTTCAGAAACAGGACACGGAGAATGTACTGATTGCAGTTGCTTTGCTTGCATTATCGGATGCGATTTTTAAAATTTTTCGGGAGAACCGAAGGAAAGAAACAGATATGATGGATGCAGTTAAAAGTGTAAGCACTATTAGAAATTTTATGGGAAATGCGGGACGTAATACGTGTAATGAATATTTGTATGAAGCCCTGAAAGATGCAGATGAAGCCCTGCAAAGGCAAATTCCACAGAAGACCAAAGAAGAAACATTTGACAAGGATATGAAAATTGGGCATGTGGTATTCAAGGCAGGAACAAAGGTACACCATTGTCCAGAGTGTCTTAGTATGGTTACTTGTTCGAATAACTTTTGCAATAGATGTGGTCAGGCGTTGATTTGGTAACTTAATATTTAGGAGGGGCAGGATGAAAAATACGGAAAGGATCAGAGCAATGACAGATGAGGAGTTGGCGCATTGTATGGCAAGAAGACGGTTAAAAAGAGATTGGGACATTTAGGAGGAAAAAGTCATGAATGAAGAGACATTGAAATATGCTGCAAAGCAGTTAGAGCAGTTACGAAAACCTGAGTTGGCTGGCAGGAGCCACGAAGAAAAGTATACAATTAACCAAATATTGGATGCAATAACTCAGGCAGATAAAGAGATAATAGTTGCTCTAACACATAAAGACCGGGAAATGCTTAAGGATATATTAAAAGATTTTTTGAATTAGGAAAGAGTACGGGAGCCGTACAAAGAATTTAAGAAACTGATAGGTAGATTGCAAAATTAAAATTCAAGGGAGAGATGAGAATGGATGGAAAATGTATGTATTGTGAACACTGTGACCTTATAACAGACAGTGACAATGATCTTAGATGGATATGCACGAAGGTCGAAAGCAGAAATTTCCTCACCGAGATTGACTTTGATGATTCTTGCGAAGAGTTCGAAACTGAAAGAAATGAAGAAGAGGATTGGGATCTGGATGAAGAGAATTAAGATTTAGGCAAAATCTAGAAAGGAATATATTATGTGGACTGATTTGAGTAGATTTAAGGTGATACATGGAGGCAAGGTGCTCAATGCGGTAGCTATAGCAGAAATAAGGATGCCGGAAGGAATGGACTGGGAAGATAGGGATACCATTATTAAACCAAAAACAATTGATGTGTTGGCAATCAATGAAGATGGGAATCTGGTATCCATTATGGATGAGGCATGGACGTTTCAATTTTTGCCGATAGTATCCAATTAACAATTTTAACATTTAGGAGGAAATCGAAAGTGAATGAAGAAGAAAAGTTGGCCTATGAATGGGCCAAAAAGCAAAATTATCAATCTGTTGCGGCTCAATATGCGAGAATACTTGTTACTTACATAGATTATGTAAGCAATTTACTAGAACAGGCAGCGGAAGAAATCGAAAACACGAATGGCAGGGAGACGGTTCTTTCGGCGCAGATAAGGGATGCTTTAAGTAGCAAAACTGACATTTAGTAAATGAAAGAGGTGGAAAATGTTACATCAATTAAAAATAGAAAGTAAATACTTCAAGAAGATTGTGGAGGGTGACAAAACATATGAAGTCCGTGAGAACGATAGAAACTTTCACAAAGGTGATTACCTCGGATTAAATGAAATTGCAGACCATGTATGCAATGAAAACGGAGAACAATTAGAAACTGGAAATTTTATACTTGTAAAAGTGCTTGATGTCCTTTCTGATAACAGGTTTGTAAAGCAGGGACATGTAATTATGAGTATCAGGCCATGTGAAATAAAAGAAATGGAATGGGATTATGCTCCGTGGTATTCAGAGTGCAATGCAGAAGCGCCGATGATTCCAAAGATTGCTAGCATTTAGAAAAGGAGGAAGAGAATATGCGGTTGATTGATGCAGATAAGCTGATATCAGAACAGGATGTGTATTTTGATGGAAATAGAACAGTTTCGACGAACAGCCCACTGTACGGCAATGGATCCCGGTATCGGAGCGGCTACCAGAAGGGAACGGGATCTATTGTCTCGTTACGACAATACGAAGCTGCAGAGTCGAAATGGCTTGGTATTCGAACGGAGATTGGTATTGGAATAATTCTGATCAGAGAATGGGCGGTGTGGTGGCCTGGATGCCAATACCGGGAAAGTATAGGATAGAATAGAGCATCCGGCTGCAAGTCGGTGAAGGGAGATTAGATGGAGAGATTAACAATCAAAGGGTATAAATATAATATCTTAGACTTCATGGATGATGGTATGCACTATTTTGCAAATAAATTAAGCAGGTATGAGGATACCGGCCTGACTCCAGAAGAGATCATAGATGGTAAGTTACTGACTGGTTGGATCCCGGTAACAGAGCGGCTGCCAGAACTACATAGAGATGTACTTGTGGCAGTGTGTGATGTTAATGAGGATGATGCGTCTACGTTTATAGATTGCCTTGTAGACAACAATGGCAGACCTACATGGAGTATGTATAACGGCGCATTGGATCGGGTTCTTGCATGGATGCCACTGCCCGATCGGTATAGACCGTAATTAAATTCCGGCGGTTGGCCGGGGGAAGAAGGAGATTATGACTAAATATATGAATTTTAAAGAAGCATTTGAAGCAATGAAAAATGGAGCAAAGGTAAAGTTACCATCATGGGGTGGATATTGGTTCTGGGACGAACGAAAAGAAACTATTATGATGAATTGTCGTCCCCAGGACGCAGACGAAGGGCAGAAACCGGTACTTGATATCAGAGAGACAAAGCGGGTGGAATATACTTTGCAAAATATTCTTTCCGATGAATGGATGATTGCGGATGAAACGAATTGTCCTATTCTTGGTGGAAAACAGAGGTTAGATTTCGGTACGGCATTCCGCATGGTAAAAAAGTATGGCAAGGGAATGAGATTGCCGCATTGGAAAGAAGATGTGGCAATCAGAGTACAGCATCCAGATGAGCACAGCAAAATGACGGCTCCATACCTATATGTGGAAAGTCGGTTTGGACGAGTACCGTGGAAAGAAACAATGATTGAGCTGTTTTCAGAGGATTGGGAGATTGTGGACTAAACCAAAATTTAGGAGGGAACATGAATCACAAAAAAGCGAAAAGAAAGGCTGACGATGTCAGAAGGAAGGATATGAAGCATATGGCGGAGGATGCTCCTGACAGTAATGCCGTAAAGTGGTTCAGGCGGCCGGTAGCATACCAGGCCGGGAAGATGGTACAGGAGCAGGCAGAGCAGATGGAACATAAAACGGCAGCGGAATACCTGGCAGAAAAGTATGACATAAAAGAAAGGGTGAATGTGGGTGGACAAGAAGACGCTTAAACAGTACAGGGCGCTACTCCGGGAACAGGAGCTAAATAACAAGGCCATAGACAGGCTATATGACCGTCTGGACAATGTTCCTGTGGTAGCCGGTAAAGTAGTAGGGTCAAGCTGTAATTTCCCGTATACGGAGGTAAGGACCACCGTACAGATGGATGAGCCAGTGGAGTCTGATGAGATCAAGCGAAGACTCAAGATACGAGAGGCTCGGCAAGAGAAGATCAGGGAGGCGGTGTTGGAAATAGAGGAGTTTATTGCAGGGCTCCCGGACAGCGAGATTAGGCAGGTCTTCGAGATGGTGTACATAGATGGCATGAAGATGTCAGAGGTTGCAGATGCTGTTCATTTGGATAAGAGCAGGATTTCAAGAAAAATAAGCGATTTCATAAAAAACGCAACAAACGCAACAAAATAGTATGATATAATTATTCTAGAACGATTGGATCAATTGTTCGGTGGTGTTTTCTCAAGACACAGCCGTTTACCGGCAGGATAGAAGACAGAGCCCTTGGGGCATTAATAAGTATCATCCTTGAGATAGCCATACATATTATGGCTGAAAGGCTCTCCGTTATATAGCGGGGAGTCTTTTGTATATAATGGGACATAGCTCATAAGTATGACCTCCTTCATACACCTATTGAAAAACGTCCTGCATGAAAATGTGGGGCGTTTTTTGGTGGATGAAATTATAACGCATATAATTGAAAACGTGTCTACAATTTGTTGATAATTGTCAGAATATGGTATATTATTAATATAATTGTGGTGATGCTTTGGTATTGGGATGTATATGTGGAGGATTAATAAAAATGGGAAAAAAGAAAATAAGTTTAGTGATTTATGGTCTTAGCGTTGTTGATGGAGAAAATAAAAGGATATCACTAAACCATATTATTGATAATCGTTCATTAATAGATATTGTTGAAAATTACATAAAAGATAACATCTCTTTATATTCCCAGAATTCATCTAAAGAAATACTATTTCAATTCGAACAAGTTAGCGCTGAAGCTGTGAAGAATGCGGATGGACAAAAGCGCTATGAGATTCTTTATGGAAGAGTAAAAACGGGAGAATATGGAATAGAATCTGAACTGGTTGATGTGCAGACGGGAGATGTTACTAATAGGACACCTAATCAGGCTGATATGATGCCATTTGGTTTTTGTATAGCTGTTCCTTTGGGGGAAATCAATAGTGCAGTTATAATTTTGCAAACGATGGGAGTTTATGGGATGAAGATGTCATTGCAGTATCATTTACAAAAATGCTTTACAGATTTGTCCCCGGATTTAAGGTTGCTTTTCCGTCCAATAGCACCTAAAGAATATATTGATAGATATTTTAATAATGGCGTACTAAATAAAATTAGGATGATAAGATATGAAATTCCAGAAGATGAATCAAATAAGTTGGAAATAAATTATGGTGTAAAGCAAACAAAGGAAGAGAGAATTATACATAAACCATTAGGATTTATGGAAAGAAAAAAGAAAAAATTTCAAGAGTGGTTTGCTGGCCAGAGGAGTTATACAAATATAATTGAAATAGAAGGATTCGATTATGACGATTTAAAATTAGAATTTTCTTTAGGGGGAACAAATAAGACATTTAATCTGAGAGATATGAATAGTTTAGTTGTAAATGAAGATATTACAAAACAAGTAAAGCAAAGCGGCGGTCATCCTGTCTATGATAGTTTAAAAGCTCTTATGAAAAAAACGGCACAGAGTTACTTGATAGGAATGGGCCTAATTGATGGTTAGGTGATAATAAATGCAGAAATTTTTAGAATATATGTCAGAACCACAAAATATTATGTGGATAATAATTGTTATCATTTTGATAATTAGTAAGTTTGGCATTGGATTAAACTATATATCAGTAAATGAAATAGTTAAAAACCATTTATATTGTTTTAGAAATAAAGATGGAAAATTACTCATAATTCCGGTCATTAACTATATATGTATTCCATTTTTAATGGGCGGAGCGACAGCAGTTGTAAAAAAAATTGACAGTAATACGATTAACGTAATTACAATCATAATTTCCATACTAACAGCTATGTTATTTACCATGCTAACAATGGTAATTGACATGAAAGCAAAAATCAAGAAGGATCCTGAGTATTTCAGTACAGAGGCGCAAATTTCTAAAACAGCATTACTGGAAACATATTATACTATCATGTTCGAAATATTAATAAGCGTTATTCTCTTGATACTATGCTTTTTTAATTGTTTCACGAGGGCGTATGGAAATGTACAAAGTTTCCTGATATATTCACTAACATATATGCTAATTATAAATCTGCTTATGGTAATAAAAAGAATATTTAGAGTAATTGATACTAACATGAGGAAATAAAGTATAAGGCACCTCCACGCCGAAGGTGCTTTTTCTATGCAATAAAATAACGGGACATAGCTCAGAAGGTAGAGCAACTGGCTTATATCCAGCGTGTCACCGGTTCGAACCCGGTTGTCCCTATTCGGAGTATGAGACAATATAATCTGCCTCTTATAGAGGGGGACGGCATCGGGGATCCGATGTGCAGCGGGACGCCGAGATTATATTGCAACTCCAAGAATGACGGCAATAAGTGTTGCCTGGTATCCGGGTCTTAAATGGATTGGTGCACATCCGGCTTATTGCGGCTCCAAGAATGACGGCAGTAAGTGTTGCCTGCAGAGCGGGCCTTAAATGGACTACGCGTGTCCGGCTTATTGCAGTCATAAAAACCTTGCCACGATTTCCCTTAAAATACCAGTGCCAATGCCGGCTGTGAACCGATAAGGCAAAGGGGAAAGCCTACGGGTGAGAAAGCATTGGCCGTCCAGTTTTGCGAGGTAGCTGGATAAGATGGTGGAGGAATGGTAAATATGCAGGATAGCGACCTGCGTCCCGGTTCGATTCCGGGCCCTCCCATTACTCATGTTTTTGTTGCGGTTGTTCATGGGTGTAACTAATAACAATAATTCAATAAGGTCATTGTTCAACTTAGTAAACATTGGGCATCAATGTGTCGTACAAGAACCGCAACGGTGCGGGCCGTCACTACCCGGCGGCCTGTATCTCGGAAAAGAAAGAGAGGTGAGCCTGAATGACAAAAAAACAAAAACTATTTGTAGAAGAATACCTGATAGACCTAAATGCCACTCAGGCAGCCATAAGGGCAGGATACAGCCCAGATACAGCAAAAGAGATTGGGTGTGAGAACTTAACAAAACCTAACATTCGCGCGTGCATAGACAGGGAAATGGCCGAACGGTCTAAGCGTACAGGAGTCAATGCTGACCGGGTTGTACAGGAGCTGGCTAAGATCGCCTTCGTGAATGCTGTAGATGTAATAGACCCTGAAACGGCCACGGTCAAAGAAGACGCTCTTCCGGAGGATACTGCAGCCATACAGTCAGTTAAAGTCAAGACCTTTGGTGATGATGGTCTGGAACGTGAAATCAAAATGGCAGATAAACTGAAAGCATTAGAACTGCTCGGCAAGCATATGGGAATGTTCAAAGATAAGGTAGAGCTGTCTGGAACACTTGATACCGAGAAGACAAAACTGGATGATCTCCTGCAACAGATGCGCGGCGGTGATGGGTAATGAGTGACCAGCGATTACTCTTGTCAGATAAGTATAAAGCATTCCTTCGCTGTGATGCTCCGGTGGAATTCCTGGAAGGGACCACAGCAGCTGGTAAGACAACAGTCGGCTTGTTCAAGTTTATGCTCAAAGTAGCCGAAAGTCCTAAGAAGCTGCATATTCTGGCCGCAGATGACACAGGAGCTGCTGAGAAGAATATCATCCAAAAAGATCTTGGGATTTTGGACGATTTTGGCGTGCTGGTGGAGTATAAGGGCAACGGTTCCGGTGAATATAAAATGCCTCACCTGCTGTATCATACATCCAGCGGCGATAAGATCATCTTTGTTGTGGGCTACGGCAACAAGCGGAAATGGAAGGATGCCCTGGGCGGCCAATACGGATGCCTGTACATTGATGAGATTAACACGGCGGATATTGAATTTGTTCGTGAGTCGGCCATGCGTAGCGATTACTTGATGGCTACCCTTAACCCGGATGATCCGAATCTGGATGTGTACAAGGAGTATATCAACTGTTCCCGTCCGCTTCCCGAATGGGAGGACGAGACGCCGCAGGAAATTAGAGATGAATTGAAAGAGGAACCAAAACCCGGCTGGGTTCATTGGTTCTTTTCTTTTGCCCACAACCTGGGACTTCCAAAAGAAAAGCTGGAGCGGATCATCCAGAACACGCCACCTGGCACAAAGATCTGGAAAAATAAGATAAAGGGCCTGCGTGGAAAAGCAACGGGCCTGATCTTCCCGAACTTTGACCGGGCAAAACATGTAGTAACCGTTGCATGGGTGAAACAGCAGGTTAAAGCTGGAAAGATTAAATTCAAGAAATTTACGGTCGGCCTGGATACATCATATTCCAGCAAGTCTCCGGATACGATTGCCATGATATTCCAAGGCATCACGGAAGATCGTAAGCTGATCACGTTGGCAGAGAAGACATACAGCAATGCTGATCTGGATCAACCGCTGGCACCTTCCGATACGGCGGTTAAATTCGTGTCCTTCCTGGAGCAGTGCCGTAAAGATTGGGGATTTGCAAAAGATACATTTATTGACTGCGCAGATGCAGCGACGATTACGGAGCTACGAAAGTACAAGCGCCTGCATGGTTGCATGTACAATTTTATAGAGTCATACAAAAAAGTGGAGATTATCGACCGCATCAAGCTACAACTTGGCTGGATTCAACAGGGGTGTTATCTGGTAGTAGATACCTGTACAGAGCATCTGGGAGAGCTTGACCGGTACAGCTGGGATGAGGATAAGGATATTCCGGAGGACCGCAACGACCATACAATTAATGCCAACCAATATGGATGGATACCATATCGGCAGATGATTGGATTCGAGGAGGATGAGAAATGAGGTGGACACAGAAGTTGAGTGACAATATCAAGAAAGGATTGCGAAGTTGGTTACAAGTACAGCCAGCACAGCCTTATGCCATACAGATCAATGAGGTGATGGACTTTGAACTGTCCGCAATCCGAAACCGGATCTGGTACCGTGGTGACGGAAATGAGCTGGAACAAATGTATCAGCAGAATCCAGAGTATGCGGATAAGACAAAGTTCTGGGCGAGCCGGTGCAGTCCAGGCATGGATATGCGTAAGATCCACACAGGCTTACCTGGACTGATCGTGCGGACGCTCAACAGCATTGTCGTAGCTGACATGAACGACTTTGAATTTGAGAAGCACACGCACAAACAACTTTGGGAAGAGATTGAAAAAGACAATAAATTCCGAAAGAAGTTTGAGAAGTCCCTGAAAGAAGTACTGTACATTGGAGACGGGGCCTACAAGATCACAATTGATACGGACATCAGTCAGTATCCCATGCTTGAGTGGTACCCAGGTGAGAAGATTGAACTCCTATGGCAGCGCGGCCGGCTGAAAGAAGTGGTGTTTAAGACGCCGCATATTGTCAATACACAACAGTATGTTCTCCACGAGCATTACGGATACGGGTATATAAATAACCATCTGTACCGGGGCGAGAATGAGGTTCCGCTAACAGCTATTGACGCTACAAAGGACATTAAGGATTGGACGTTTGATAAGTCGGTGATCCTGGCGGTGCCGCTACAGGTCTACGAGAGCACCAAATTTGAGGGCCGCGGAGGCTCTATTTTTGACGGCAAACTTGATAGCTTTGATGCCTTTGACGAGGCATGGTCACAATGGATGGATGCACTAAGGGCTGGCAGGGCAAAGACTTATATACCAGATTGCCTTGTGCCGCATGACCCAGAGACAGGGCAGATCATTAGGCCTAATCCGTTTGATAACAGATATTTTGCTGCCGATGGCGATATGAGAGAAGGGCAGAAAAATATCATTGAAACTACTCAGCCAGCCATACCACACGACAGCTACCTGGCAAGCTACGTGACAGCGCTCGACTTGTGCCTGCAAGGTGTGATTAGTCCAAGCACTCTTGGGATTGACATGAAAAAGCTGGACAATGCCGAAGCTCAGCGCGAAAAAGAAAAAGCCACACTTTACACGCGTAATGCTATCATCGAAGCACTGCAGGAAACGCTTCCGGAGCTGGTGTCTGTCTGCATCAACGCTTATAACATCTTACACAAGATGGCGATTGAACAAGTTGAGGTGAAGATTCCGTTCGGGGAGTATGCAAATCCCTCTTTTGAGAGCCAGGTCGAGACTGTAGCGAAGGGAAAACAGGGCGGTATCATGAGTATCGAGGCAGCGGTAGAAGAATTGTATGGGGACAGCAAGGATGAAGACTGGAAAGCCGAAGAGGTGAAGCGCCTAAAAACTGAACAGGGGCTTTTGGAAACAGACGAGCCCAGTGTTGCGGGGATGGACGGATTAATACAGGAACTTCCGAAAGAACCAGCAGAGGGGACGCCGAAAGCAGGTGATTAGGCATGGCAAAACAAAATCGGCAGGATGATGCATACAATCTCCGGCGAGTCTTTGAGGAAATGGAGCTTGATCTTGTGCGCAGTTTACGACGCAATCTTAAGCGTCATGAACAGGAAGAAAAAAAAGAAGGTTTTCGCTGGGAGATGTGGCAAAGGGCAAAGCTGCGGAACCTACAAAAATATCGAAAAGAAAGTAAAAAGACTGTGGATAAAATAAGTCCTGAGGTGGAGCGGGTTGTAAATGAGGCGCTGGAAGGCAACTATCAGCGTGGACAGAATTTATTTAACCGGATTTTGGATAATATAAAATCCATCTTTTTTAAGCGAAAGCGGGTCAAGCTTCCAAAAAGTATTGAAAGCCACAAGCCATCGACACCGCCGCCGAATGAACAGGATTTTTTTGGCGTGAACAAAAATAAGATAGATGTTATGCAGGAAGAGGCTGAAAAGGTAAATTCCCAGAAAGAGATACCGGCAGCCGAAAAGCCAGAGGACTTGCCCCCGCAAGAGAAAGAACCCAAACGGGATAATGCGCCAGCGGAAAAACAGGAACCGGAAGAAATGGGGGGCACTTTCCATCCTGATGGGAAGGAAAAAGCACTCCATGATGGCTCCAATGATATCAAACTTGATGATATGAAGAAAAAAGTGGTACACGACCTGAAAGAAGCCCAAAAGGCCGTATGGAGGCGGATGGATGATATATACCGGCAGACTGTTTACCGGGCAGGAATGAACATGGCTGCGGGGGCTAAGACGCTTGACCAAGCTATCGATATGGCAACGAAGGAGTTTCTGGATGCAGGTATTGACTGCATAGAGTACAAGAACGGCCGCCGTGTCAATATAGCCAGCTACGCAGAGATGGCACTTAGGACTGCGTCACAAAGGGCAGTTCTGTTAGGAGAAGGGAAAAAAAGGGATGAATGGGGCATACATACAGTTGTGGTATCGGCCCATGCAAATACATGTCCATTATGCGCTCCCTGGCAGGGCAAAGTTTTGATAGACGATGTATTTAGCAAGGGAACCAGAGAAGAGGCTGAGAACCCTGGATATCCGGCCTTGTCAGAAGCAATGCGGGCGGGCCTGCTACATCCAAACTGCCGGCATACCATATCAACATACTTCCCTGGTATCACAGTGCTTCCGGAAGTTCCGGACACGGCAGAGGCGATAGATACTTATAACGCAGAGCAACAGCAAAGGGCGCTTGAACGAAAGATCCGGAAATGGAAACGGAAGGAAGAAGGTTCTTGTGATCCTGAGAACTCAAGCTATGCCAACAAAAAGGTACGGAGATATCAGGAAGAACTAAGGGTGCACCTTGACCGGCATCCGAATTTAAGGCGCGACTATAACAGGGAGAAGACCAGAGGCGTTCCTGATAATCCGAAATCGTTAAAGGGTACGGGTGGTAAATTATCCCGTGGAACAGCAGAATGGAACCTCCGTCGTGATGATGAGGCAGAAAGCTATTATGAATCCTTACGTACAAGAAATGATGATGTCAGATCTGTCGCCAAGAACGTAGGATGGACAGAACGTAGTGTGGCGCGTATAAAGCAGCATGTATTCTTTAATAAGCACGTTTTAGATGATGGTATACGACGGTTTGATGCGGATTATAACATGGCGGTAGCGTGGCAGAGGCTGATAAATGGTGATTATCTTGATCGGGATGTTTTACTTTTAAAGCACGAATACCTTGAAAGCATAATAGAAAAGAAGTATAATTTAACATATAGGGAAGCACACGATAGGGCAACATTGAAGCACGACTGGAACGCGGTGTTAGAAAAGGAGGCGGGAGAATATGGCGAGGCCGATAATCTGCATGAGCTTATTGGAAAAGACTGATAATTTTGTAGTATACGAATACGGAGAGAACATGGAAAGCCTGGATGGTAAGATAAAGTTATCCTTGCAACGTCCCAGGCAGGAATACGAAATCATAAAAGAATCCGCAATGGGAAACAGTAATACTCTTCTGGCGCACAGCAAACTGGCCAGAATAATTGAAGAAGGGAAAATACCGGAAAAGGTTTGTAGGGCATCATGATACCACCAGTCAGAAAATGGCCGATGGTATTAATTGGGAGGGAATATGGACAATTTTAAGACCATTTACAAAATATTAAAAATACTTGAAAAGTCAATGGATTTAGATGAATTTGATATGTCCAGCATATCCAAAGAACGACTAGAGTTATCGGAAGCGCGGTGGTGCAGAATAATGGCGCTTCTGGTTGCGGAAGGATATGTAACAGGTATAGAAGTTTGGAATAGTATGGATTGCGGATATCCAAGAGTATGTTTGACACGTCCAGAAATCACAATAAAAGGCTTGGAATATCTGGAAGAGAACACTTTTATGAAAAAAGCAGCTAATTTGGCAAAAGGCATTAAAGATATCACACCAGGGCTATAAAGCTCTGGTATTTTTATACTCTTTTTTAGGAGGTGATCCAGATATCTCCCTTTGAGGCGCAGGGTAATGCGTCTTATTTTTGTGTCCGAAGACCTTAAACTACGCGGAGACACCGGGTAAACAACTGTCCGTGCAGACAGCACATGAAAAACTGTAATAGAGAGACACTCTTAAAACTGTTCGAAAGGAGAAACAAGGAATGAAAAATTTAATGAAGCTTGATTTACAGCATTTTGCAGAACCGGCAGGAGGTACAGAGCCGCCAGCAGGTGGGCAACAGCAGACACAAACGCCACCAGCACAGCAGACACAGGAATTAGCTATCGACTATGAAAAACTGGCTCAGATTGTGCAGGGGAAACAGTCAGTAGCGGAAGATAGCGCATTGAGAGGCTACTTAAAGCAGCAGGGCCTGTCAAAAGAGCAGATGGATCAAGCAATAGCAACGTATAAACAGCAGCAGGCGGCAAACCAGCCAGACGTAGGTGCATTGCAGACACAGGCCGCACAGGCCCAGGCAGCTGCGCAGCAGGCGCAGATTCAGGCAGCGGCCACTATAGCAGCGGTTGGTCTTGGGATTGACGCAAAGACTATCCCATATGTCCTTAAAATGGCTGATTTAAGCCAGGTTATGGGTGAGGATGGGGAAATCAACGATGAAGCATTAAAAACGGCCTTAAACAAGGTTCTGGAAGATGTACCAGCGTTGAAACCGGCGCCAGCTGGTCAGGCAGGTTTCGTACAGGTGGGTGCATCCGGCGGATCTAGCCAACAACAGACAACAGATGATGCCTTAAAAAAGGCATTCGGATTATAAGAAAGAGAGGAATTAATACATGGCAGTATATGATTATGCAACAACGTTTACACAGCTCCTGCAGCAGAAGTATGCAAAAGAGTTGTGCTCTGATGCACTGACACAGAGCAACCAGGGAGTGAAATTTATTAATGCCCAGACAATTAAATTACCAAGATTGGCAGTAACTGGCTATAAGGACCATACCAGGACGCCTGGATTTAACGCCGGTACTCTAAGCAACGACTGGGAGGCAAAAAAACTGGAACATGATAGAGATGTGGAATTCTGGATCGACCCGATGGACATTGATGAAACAAACCTTACCCTGTCTGTAGCCAATATTCAGAACACTTTTGAGACGGAACAGGCAATCCCTGAAAAGGACTCCTACAGGTTCTCTAAGCTCCATGCAGAGCTTACCGCCTATTCCGGCCGTATTGATACAACGGTCTTCACGGCGGCGAACTTCTTGGAAGCATTTGACGAAGAAATGGCTGTTATGGACGAAGCAGGAGTACCAGAAGAAGGAAGGATGCTGTATGTTACGCCGTCTATGTATAAAATCATCAAGGAGGCAGAGGGCATCCAGAGGGTTATGAGTGTGACCACACCGTCTACGATTAACAGGAATGTCCATAGTCTTGATAATGTCACGATCAAGATGGTGCCGGCAGCACGTATGAAGACAAAGTATGACTTTACGACCGGTTGCGTGGCTGCATCCGACGCGAAGCAGATTAACTGGATCCTGATCCATAACTCCTGTGTAGTATGCCGCGACAAATACAGCTATATCAAACTGTTCACGCCGGGAACTGACAGCCGCACGGCAGACGGCTATTTGTACCAGAACCGTAATTATGGTGATCTGTTCCTACTGGAGAAAAAAATCGAAGGCTGTGCAATGAACGTAGAAGCAGCCGGTGCGTAGAGGAGGATCAGTATGAGGGCAACAAAAGGAAACAAGGAGTACATGATTGATGGCTCACAGCAAAAGAGATATCAGGATGCCGGTTTTGACATTCTAAACGAGTTAGGGGAAGTGGTTGCTTATGGGCGAGGAAAAACCGTGCCATATGACGAACACATGAGAGCCATTGCAGAGATTGAAGTGCTGCGGAAGAGGGTTGCAGATCTCGAATCTACCACGGATACTGCGGCATCCGAAGAAGTGCACGACGTGATGGAGGCTGAACCGCCTAAGAAGGCGGGAACCAAGAAAGCGAGTGAGTAATATGGCTTATGAACCATATGCAGATACTGCGTATTATGCAGAAGTATACAAGGGCAGCATAGTTCCGGCTGAAGATCTTGAAAAGCTGCTTAAACAGGCAAGCAGGCACATTGATTCCCTGACTTACAACCGGATTGTGGGCCGGGGATTTTCTGATCTAACTCCATTCCAGCGGGGAAATATTCAGGAAGTCTGCTGTATGCAGGCGGATTTTGAGTATCAGAATCGCGAAATATTTGACATGATCCTGCAGGATTACTCCATTAACGGGGTGTCCATGCAGTTTGGGGAGAGCTGGAATGTGACAACCCAAAAGGGGATCCCTATGCGGCGTGATGTATATGAGCAGTTGTGCCAGACCGGATTGTGCTGCCGGTTAGCGAGGTGAGTCTATGAAGTATCCATGTTTAGTTATGAAACAATTATGTACTACGCATATCCATGTTCGGATAGAACAGGAAGGCGTTAGCGAAGACGGGGGCCCGTTATTGGCTTTTGAATCCGATCTCTTGTGTAATTACCAAGATACTGCGAAGACAGTCCTGACGGCAGAGGGGAAGCAAGTGCAGCTTTCTGGCGTGGCAATGTTCCCTGGTGACATCGCCCCTGACCTCCCTTCGCTAAGCGGCGGACAGGCCACAGTTTTTGGGGTGGAACGACAGATATTCCAAGGGATCAAAGCACGTAACCCAGACGGTTCTGTAAACTATACGGAATTGAGGCTGGTTTGATGGGCGTGAAAGTATACATAAAACTATACCCGGATCGCATCAGAAAGTTACAGGAAGCCAGCCAGCGGGCGTTTGAGTTAACCGTGCAGGCAGTCCTCACTGATGCACAACAGAGCCAAACTATCCCCAAAAATAACGGGGAACTCGAAAGAAGCGGTTTTGTAGAGACTGATGTGAAATCAATGGTGGCACATATAATTTTTGATACGCCTTATGCGCGCCGGCTTTACTGGCATCCTGAATATGGCTTTCGGCATGATAAGAACCAATATGCAGGTGGCCTATGGATGCAGACATACATAGACGGTCCGAAGAAAGAATTTGTGAAAGATACCTATGGTAAGTTCCTGAAACAGCTGGGAGGTGGGCTAATTACATGACACTGGCAGAAGTGAAAGATTTTTTGAAATCAAAAATAGATTGCCCTAACTGGTATGTTGGGAAAAGGGATGAAGCGAAAGAGAATAGCATAACAGTCTATCCTACCCAGGGGCCCGTACCAGTTATCCCAATCGGGGGGCTGGGTATGTCATCCTATGGCACCAAAGCAGTTTCAGTATTGGTGCATTGGGGGAAATATTGCACTCCAGCGGAAGAGAAAGCACAGGAGGTATTTAATGCATTATTTGGGCAATCAGGCAAAATTGCTGGAAAAGAGGTTGTTAAGTTCGATATGAGGACTTCTGAACCGGTTGGTATTGGGACAGATGATAAAGGCGTATATGAGTATGTCATTAATTTTATAATTTACTATAAGAAATAGAAAGGAAGGTATGAATATGGCATTTACAGGAGTATTCCCGGTTTATAATTTAAAATTTAAAGTTGGGACAAAAGGGAAATCAAGCACTGAAGAAGATATGGCTGAAATCTCAGATCTTGAGAGTTTTGGTATTAGTATTGATGGAGGCGTAGAAGATTGGACGCCTATGACAACTTTTGGGTGGGCCAGGGGCCTTATGACCGGCAAGAAATTCAGTATTGAAATGAAAGGCAAAAGGTGTGTCGGCGATAAAGGGAACGATTATGTTGCAAATACCGCATGGAAAGATGGACTGGACTGTTCCACAAAAGGCCAGATTGAATTTCCTGACGGTGCAAAGTTGTCGTTTGATTGTGTTATTAACGTAACTAATGTAGGCGGAGGTGACTCCACCAATGTAGCACCATTGGAATTTACCATGCAGGGTGACGGCAAACCAGTTTATACGCCGGCATCGGCTTCGGAATAGTAATTAGGAGGATTAATGTAATGGCAAGACAATACGATATCGCAAAAAAGTTAGCAGAGAGGAACCAGAAACCAACAGTATCCATCGATGATGAACATGTATTTAAGATCAACAACACTGCTCCTGCAGCAATGATGATCGAAGCACTGCAGAATGATAAAAGCTTAGGAGAATTCGAAATCCTGAAAAAGATTATTGTAATCGCACTGGGTGAAGAAGCTGCAGCCTATGTAGAAGCGCAGGAGCTTACAATGCCGGCATATACCATGATAATCAATGTTATTATGGCAGCCCTTGCAGACTCATCCCTCGAAGAAGTGGAGGAGATGGCGGAAGGTGGCCGATTTCAGGAAAAGGGGAAGAAACGTAAATAAGTGGTACGATCTGTACGAAGACTGGGATCTGATCGTATCATCATTTGCATTGCAGTATAAGTTACGAGAAGATGACATTGCGGTAATGGAGTGGGGAGAGTTTTGCACTCTGCTTACCGGAATTATGCCAGATACTCCATTGGGGATGATTGTAAAAATCAGGGCAGAAGAAGACAAAGATATGCTGGCGAATTTTACCTCTGAACAAATGAGTATAAGAAATACATGGCGTAGTAGGCACCCAATCACCGAAAACATGACGGTCGAAGAAAAAGAAGAATCTGTATCAATATTGCAAAATATGCTTGCTGAAACCTTCGGGTAAAATTATAGGAAGGGAGGAGTGGACATGGGAGAAAGCGTTGGAAAAATCAGTCTGGATCTGGAAGTTAAATCGGATCTGCTAAATGAGATTAATTCAGTATCCTCTAGTATCGGGGATCGCTTAAGAAGGACTCTAAATAAATCAGTCAAGAAAGTATTCAATAATACAGGAAAGAGCACCGATACTGCAATGAAAAGTGTCGAAAAGACAATTGAAGGTACAATGAAGAGGGCAACGGGTAATGTCAATAAAACCACTCAAAGCATGATGAAGAATACAACCGATATGATTAAGAAGACCTTCAGCGATACAGGCAAAATTGCAGGGGATACCATCAACAATATTGGGCAGAAATCAAGAAATCTCGCGCGTAGTATTCTGAATACATTTAAATTGAAAACACCTTCCACGGCTCCTGTGAGTGCTGAGCCTGTTGCACAGAAGGCATCCACTAAAATCCCTGTTGCAGCTACACCCAGAGCGCCCCCTACGTTAAATATCGACAGAGTATCATCTGAGATGGAAACTGTAAAACGAACAATGGATAATCTTGAGAGCAAAATAAGATCCCACAAACAGAAATTAAAGGATCTACGGGAGTCATATAACCGGGCCTTTAATCCAGACGTAAAGGCTACCATCCACAACAAGATTCTGAATGAAGAATCTGCTATTAATTCCCTTACTGGAAAGATGGATACTCTTGGGGCAAAGTATGAAAAATTGGAGAGACAGGCTAGTGAATTTAGCCAGGCACAGAATGCTTCAGCAAATGCTATTAAAGCCGCAACATCAAAAATGTCTGGCATGTCCTCAATATTGGGCAGATTTAATTCCGCAGGAAAGAAGTCTCCGTCTTTATTAAGCCGTATCGGGCAGGGTTTTAATAACATTGGACGGCATTCTAAAAAGGCCAGTGTTAATGTCAATTCTTTCGGTGGTGGAATTGGGAACAGCCTGGGGCAAATGATGAAATGGATGGTTATTCTTCCGGGCATTGCAAGCGGCATAAAAGCCTTAACGACCAGCCTGATATCATCGTTGAATACTAATGAGCAGTTTGTTTCTTCTTTGAATTTGATAAAATCGAATCTTATGGTTGCTTTTACTCCAATCTATAATGCAATTTTACCTGCTATCAATGCATTGATGAGCGCGATCGCTACGGCAACAAGCTACGTTGCTAGCTTTATTAGTTTGCTGTTTGGAAAATCATTCCAGCAAAGCTTTGAAAATACAAAATCGCTTATAGCTGCAAAGGATGCTATGGGAGCCTATGGAAACGCAGCGAAAAAGGCGGGCGGAGATGCAACAGCAGCCGGCAAAGCAGCAAAGGCCGCGCAGCGTGATATCTTAGGGTTTGATAAAATCGAGAAACTAAGTGACAATTCTGATTCAGATGGATCCGGAAGTGCAGATGACAGCAATGCACCTGTCTTGATTCAGCCCCCTAATATGGCTGCGTTAGATGCTGCAACGTTACCTTGGGTTAAAAAATTCAAGGATATAATGAGCAAAATTTTTGAACCATTTAAGCAGGCATGGGACAGGGAAGGAAAGGCTACAATTTCCAGCATGAAGTACGCTCTTAGCAGTGTCTGGGATCTTGTTAAGAGTATTGGGCGAAGTTTTCTGAAAGTGTGGACAAATGGAACCGGGGAGTTAATGCTGACAAATTTGCTTGTTATTTTCCAAAATATATTTAAGATAATCGGTAATATTGCTTCCGGCCTGCAGGATGCCTGGGAGAAGAATAGTACTGGTACAAAAATTATCCAAAGCATATTCAACCTGTTTAATATAATCCTTGGCACTATTCGAAACATATCCGGAGCGACTGTAGAATGGTCCGGAAAACTAAACTTCACGCCTCTCCTTACATCAATCCACGGCCTGTTGCAAGCGCTGGAGCCACTCACGTCAAACATAGGGGCGGGGCTGGAGTGGTTCTGGAATAATGTATTATTACCGATTGCAGGATGGACAATCCAAACTGCGGTGCCTACATTTTTAGACATGTTAGCCGCGGCAATTGGGGCTGTGAATGCTGTCATAGATGCTCTGAAGCCTCTTGGTACTTGGCTGTTTGATAATTTCCTTCAGCCATTAGCCGAATTTACAGGTGGTCTTTTTATTTCTGTCATGAAAACCATAACAGATTTGCTGAAAAAGTTTTCAGACTGGTGCCAGGAACATCAAACCACTATACAGAATATTGCAATTGTTGTAGGATCATTTTTCGCTGCATGGAAAATCGGGGAATTTGTAACTAAAGCAGTAGGCTTGGTTACCACAATTATTAATATTGTAGGCTCCATAAAAAGTGTTGCTGGCGCGCTGAGCTTGGTTACAACGGCTTTAGGCGGCCCAGTTACCATTGCAATTGCAGCGGCAATAGCAATAGGCATCCTACTCTGGAAAAATTGGGACAAAATTTCTACGAAAGCGAAAGAAGTGTGGGATTTTGTTAAGCAGAAATTCAATGAGTTTAGAGAATTTTTATCGGGGATATTCACGAGAGATTGGACAAAAAATTTTGGAGTGATTGGTAAAGTATTCAATGCGTTCTTTAAAAGTATCTCAGATATATGGAACTCAATCAAGCTGATTTTTAAAGGAATAATAGACTTTGTGGCAGGTGTATTTACGGGGGACTGGAAGCGTGCTTGGGAGGGAATAAAAAACATTTTTAAGGGCGTGTTTGACGGTCTATCTGGTATAGTAAAAAGTCCGATTAATGGAATTATCGCCATACTAAATGGACTTATAGGCGGGGGTGCAACAGCAGTAAACGCGGTTGCGAAAATGCTGAACAAATTAAAAGTTACAATACCCAGTTGGGTCCCAGGTATTGGCGGTAAATCTATCGGATTCAACCTCCCCACCTGGTCACCAGGTAAAATACCGTATCTCGCAAAAGGCGGCGTGATTGATCATCCGACCCTTGCAATGATGGGAGAAGACGGGAAAGAGGCAGTGGTGCCGTTAGAACATAACCGGGAATGGATTAAGCGTATCAGTGATGAAATGCGAAACCAGCAAAATACCGGAAATGAAGGGATGTCAGCGGAAGTAATCCAACTATTGGAAAAAATCATATTGTTACTGCAGACGCTTGACATTGTGAAGATAGATGAGGAATCTTTGAGAAAGTACTTTATAAAAACAACAAACAAAAATACACAAGCGACAGGAAAATGTGAGTTGTTAACGTAAAGGAGGGGAAGATATTGATAATTTGTAGGGCTGGTGTTGACCTTCCTGCTCCAGTGTCCATTTCCGTGGAAGATCAGATTATCTGGTCGAAGAATACAGGAAGAGCTGCCAACGCAGAGATGATAGGGGATATAATAGCGGAGAAAAAATCTGTGAAAATAAAGTGGGAATTTTTACAAGAGAGTGAGCTTGTCACTATAAAGAATTATTTAGTGGCAGGTTTTTTCCCATTTACATTCCATGACAATGGTACGGACATTACAATCACAAGCTATCGCGGTACGTTATCAAAAGAGCAGTTAGGACAACTGGGAGATGGGATATTTTGGTATCGGAGCGTTAGTGTCGATATAATTCAAAAATAGGAGGAAAAAATGTTAAAGACAAGCAAAACTATTAACCTGTCAGGAAATAGCATGATTAATGATAAGCCTGTGGTCTATATGCAGGCAAATATATCTACGGATGGGGGCACAACCAGCCATTCCAGTAGCATACAGGACAAAGCATTATATGAGACAAACAAAACTGAGTGCAGGCAGGATATGGCTGCATTTGATCAGATGGTCTATGAGATAGAAGATTCCATCCATACGGAGGTAGCGCAGTAATGAAAATCAAAAACAGTCAAATAGTCAATTTCATAAATGGGATAATGAATCTTAAAGAAAAAAAACTTCCAATTAAACTGGGGTATGCGATTTCACGTAACATTAAGATCATGGAACCGATAGCGACATCCTATGAGGAGGAAAGACAGAAGATACTTGGAAAATATGCTGAGAAGGATGACTCCGGAAAATTCAGAGTAGATGATGGATCATATATCATTGCGGATATTGTGGCATATGAGCGGGAAATGAATGAACTGTTGGCAATAGAAAATGAGATGCAGCTTCATACGGTTACAATTGATGAAATTGAGAAGTGCGACTTAGAACAGTTCGATTCATTGTCTGTCCAGGACATTACCTTGTTGGATCTGATGATGGAGTAGTATCGGGGGTGAGATAATGTATCAATCCTCAGCGGCGTTTACGGAATTGGTGCAGAAAGATTCCCGGACGTTTAAAAGCAAATTAATTCTCGGCGAAAATGAAATTGAATCAGGCATTAAAAGTATTACATTAAAAGGGGGTTCCAATAGTGGAACCTCTTTTATTATTGGCAGTTGCATCAGTCAGTACATAGAAGTAGAAATGGAAAAGCCATCCATATTCATAGAAAATGAAGAACTTGAATGGCGTATAGGAGCTGATATTTCTGCAACTGTGGAAGAATTTGTTCCGATGGGGTATTTTACTGCAGGGAAGCCTGAGGCTGACGAGGACATGATTAAATTCACGGCTTTTGATAGGATGCTAAAGGCAGACAGAGGATATTTTTCATCATTACCTGCAGCTACAACGACAATCGCAGTGCTGAACGAAATGTCTGCTTTCCTTAAGGTTCCGATAGCAACAGGAGGACTTAGTTCAATAACAATAAAACGCCCGGATGGTTACACCTGTAGAGAGGTTCTTTCTTATATATCACAAATGTATGCGGGGTTTGCTATATGCAACCGCCAGGGGCAAATTGAAATAAAGAAGTATGTAGTATCCAACATAAATATTGCTCCTGCAAGATACTGGGACACTTTTAAACATAACGATTTTCCATATACGTTTCAGAGAATCGTTTGCTATACGGGAAAAGACCAAAACGGAGAAAGCATCTCTATAACCGCCGGCAGTGGAAACCGAGAACTTACAATATCCAACCCGTTAATGACCCAGAGTATCTTAAACAGTGTGGCGGCGGCCCTGAAAGGGTTCAGCTACATGCCTGGAAGCCTTCGGTTTCTAGGGGATCCTCGGATAGATCCGTGGGACATCATTAAGGTGTCGGATCGGGATGACCACATCTATTCTGTTCCGGTCATGAGCATGACGCAAGATTTTGATGGCGGGCTGACCACCAGCGTGGAAGCTCCGGGGGAATCCGAAACAGAAGAGCAACAAGGATTTAAGGGCCCTGTTACGCAGGCAATAGAGCGTTATGCCGTACAACTTGCCTTAGTAGATCATGCAATCGTTAATAAGTTGGATGTCAATGTGGCTAACATCACCTATGCAAAGATAACGGATTTAGAAGCAACCAATGCCATCATAACAAAAATACAGACCGAAGAGCTGACGGCAATAAATGCAAAAATAAATACTGCCAATATCAATATTGGAAATATTGAAAATCTGCTGTCGGGGAATGCGGGAGTAGGAGATCTGACGAATATACACCTGACTTCTCAGAATGCAGTGATCGAAAGTGCGCTGATAAAAAGCGCGGTGATGCAGTCCGTGACCGTGAATGATCTGCTGGCTGGTACAATCTACACAAACAAATTCCAAATATGGTCTGATGCTTCCGGCGGGATGAAGATATTCGGGGCAACTCAGCAGTGGATGGACACTGATGGAAGAATAAGGATGCAGGCCGGTCTTGATTCAGGCGGAGCGTTTAATTACTATATCGTGGATCCGGAAGGTAATACGATGTTCGATGCCCTCAATGGCGTGTCTGCCGCGGGCATTAAGGCGCCGATAATCAAGGACTCGATGGTGGCAGATGATGCCAGTATCAGCGGATATAAGGTCAATGTCCAGACGCTGGTGCAGAACATCAATAGCAGCAATGTGCAGATTATGGGGAGTAAAGTTGTTGTTGATGGAACCAGCCAGACCATATCGGCAAAGTTCGACAGCATGCAGGAGGAGATTGACAGCATATCTGCTTCGGGTGGTGGATATATCTTGCAGACCTATGTAGAGGGCGGTCATACGGGTGACGGAGAGACGGCAACGATCCACGCCAGACTATACGCAAGCAACACCGAGGTTACGAATACATTCGGGCCGGATCATTTCGTATGGACCAGATTATCAGAAGATGATTCGGGCGATAGAGAATGGAATGGAAAGCAAATCACAGGGTATTCACTAACCTTGTCGGGGAGTGATGTAACAATGGCTGCGGATTTTGAGTGTAAATTCCTTATATGGGATGAATCACCAATACTTGATCACAACGGAAACAACATATTGGATATAAACGGAAATAATATTATTGGTTTGACAGCTTAAAACAGTAGGAGGAGAACATGCCAAAATTTAATGAATATACGGAAAAAACAAATCCGGATGATGTAGATATTTTTCTGCTGCAGGATGCTGCATCAACCAGGAAGATATCTTTTCTGAATATTTTTAATCGGATAAAAACAAAACTAGGGTTGGGGGAACTTGCAACCAAAAGCAAGGTAGCACAATCAGATCTAGAGGCTGCGCTGGCTAATTTAATTGCTGGCAAACTCACATCGTCTGGAATTGCCAATAATCTAACTACGACAGACACAACGAAAGTATTAGCGGCGCCGCAGGGGAAGGCTTTATTAGAATCGATTACGTCTGCATTAACGTTAATTGGGAGTCTGGACGCATTAACCACAACCGAGAAAACAAATCTGGTTGGTTCTATCAATGAGCTGGTTACATCACTTACTGCACTAAATAGCAATTTAAATGCATCAAATTTTGCCCTGACAAATTCAACCTATTACCCTACGACCAGTGTATTTGTAAGTGGACGCGTGGTACAGTTACAATGCGCTGGATTGATTTTAAAGGATGTCCCAGCAAACTCAGAATTTGTCATCGGCACGCTTCCGGCCGCATATAGACCGTCGTATAAAATTGTAAAATATGTCTTAGGCGGGGGCACAACAAGCCGTTTATTTAGGATATCTATAGACGTGGATGGCAAGGTAACCTACACGCCTACGGCAGATATCGCAACAGGTGTGGGCGTTAATATCAATGAGACGTTTGTGGCAAAGCCATCCTAATATAGCAATTTAACCATTTTTGTAATATTGCATAATTTAAAAAAAAAGGATATCATCATGAAAACTACAGAAAAATATATTATATTCATTACCGATGGGAAAGATATCGCCATTAATGACATTTCGGAAATATGGATGAATATTGCCGCTAAACTATCACAGGAATTTGATTTATATCCATATGCAATAATCCAGAAAGTCCCTATAGTTTGCAATTCATTAATTGGATGCCACAGCAATTATACAGAATGTGTTCAGATAACTTGTGTTCGAAATCCCATAATATGCAATGATTCTGATGTCTTCATGCAATGTTTCCACCGCTGTTATTTAGAGTTAAAATCTCATTATCCAACAAAACACCTAACCATTGAATCATCAAATGTGGATATTTCCTTTTTTCCTTCATTTTGATTAATGCCGCTTATAGGCTCAGCGGCTATTTAAGGCCCTGTTCTTATATTTCGGTAAATTATCTATTGCAAAGACACCCTAATACAATTTAAACAAGCTGGTATGTATGCCGGCAGTTGCGGACGTACTCCAGACAGCGTATACCCTGTTACTGGATGTCTTTGCAAGTTTTGGATATAGTGCATCTGATCCGCCGTCTATCTTGATAAGTACCGGCGCGGCATCGGCGGCACCCATTATTATCAGATATACACTCTGCTTGCCTGTTGATGCTGCGGAATTTAGCAAGGCCAAGAACGCACAGTTTTGGAAGCTGCCGGGATACAACTGGGAGCCGGAAAATGACAGTACATTGTCGGCGGAGTATGCGTCTGTAACTGAGGCGATGAGCTGATGCTCAAACCGTAGCCCGCCTAAATTGCTATTTAGTTGATTTACATAAAAACACAAATAAGGTCCTTAAAAAAAGAAAGAGGTGATACGATGTCCTTAATATTGGCATCCCGCGCAACGGTCTACGACAGATATGCAATATCAAGGAAGTTTACGGCACAGGAGACCGCGATCAATGTAATACAGGGTAATATCTCTCTCCTGATATCAGCATCCGAAATTGAGGAATTGAAAAACGGCGATAAGACAATGTACAGCAAATTATCGGCTGTCGAAATGGATTTGAACTCAATAAATTTGGCAGTATCATCCTCAGAATACAAAGACATTAACGGTGTCCTCAGTGCAATAACCCAGGCCAAGGCATCGATTGAACTTAATTCACAGGAGATACAGCTAAAAGTAAGTAAGGACAGCCTTATTTCCACAATAAATCAATCTGCGGAGTCAGTAACTATCAATGCTAACAAGATCAATTTAAATGGTATTGTAACAGCAAACCAGAACTTCAAAATCCTCGCTGATGGCAGTATGGAAGCCAAAAATGGCAAGTTCTTAGGTTCTGTTACCGTAGGCGGTATTCAGGATGACCGAATTAGTATACTAAACGCATCAGGGGCACAAATAGGCAGATGGGATAATAGTGGGATATATGCGGAAAACTGTGAATTCAAGTACGCTACTATTGGTTCAGAAAACTTCCAGGTAGATTTTAACAGCGGGAGAATGACCCTGTATTCTGAGTATAATGGAATAAAAGAATGGTATGCAAAGATATATCAATCAGGTGTTGTTTCGGGAACGGGATACTTAGGGCTAGCTATAGTGGCTAAACATATTAATTTAAGCGTAGAGCATTATAGAAATGGTTCTACGAGTAACTTCAGTGTATTAAAAAGTACGTGGGATTATAGTAAGAATGTCGGCGAAATTATATTAGGTACCAATGCTTATCTTGATACGATCAATGTAGAGGTAAGAGGCAATTTTATGGTGACTGGCACTACACGCCAAAATGGAGATATGTACATAGTCGGAAACCTATATGTAAACGGCAAACAAATTAATTAAGGAGAAGTAGATGAAAATCAGAGCAAGACCCTTGAGGTCTTATTTTTGTGAAAACAATAGAAAGAGAGTGAGGAAAATGAAGAAGATGGAACAGGCAAATTACATTAAGGCGGCAGTCGCGACCGTGTTTGGATTCCTGACGTCCCTGATAGGTGTTCTGGCATTGCCAGTAGTTCTGGTCGTTGTTTGTAACCTGATTGACTACATAACAGGGCTTATGGCATCGCCATACCGAAATCAGGACATTAATTCGTATAAAAGCATTCGCGGTATTATGAAAAAGATATGCATGTGGTTACTCATTGTGGTAGGGGCAATCATTGATCAGATGCTTATTTACGCATCGGATATAGTTGGATTTACCATGCCGTTTACATTTTTAGTGGCATGCATCGTTGCATTATGGATTATTTGCAATGAGATTATCAGTATACTTGAAAATGTTAAGGATATGGGAGTAAATATACCAGGTTTTCTGGAGCCGCTCGTAAAGAATATCAAATCACAAGTAGAGGATAAGGTAGATATTACTAATAAATCAGATTCAGGGGACGCAAAATAAGCGTCCTTTTTTACTGTGCGGCGCAATGCCGAAAGAAAGGAGATTTGTATGAGTATTTGTAGAGGAATAGCGAGAATTAGAGGAAGGAACCCAGTAGGTATTTTTATACACAACGATGCAGGGAGCCAGAATGCGAACGCAGCATTTTACAGAAATTGGCTACCTACACATGATTTAGGAAATGGATTTGCGCATTATTATGTGGCTGCAGATGGAATTTTACAAGCAGAGGACGATTATAACTGTGCATGGCACTGCGGGGATATGGATGGCAACAACAATTACCTGTCCATAGAGGTCTGCCAGAGCATGGGGGATTTGGACAATTTTAAAGCCAACGAGGAAAAAGCTCTTGCCTTGGCAGCGCAGAAGTGCAAGCAATACGGCATTACGCCATCGAGCAGCACAATTAGATTGCATCAAGAGGTATACGCTACAGCGTGCCCTCATAGGTCAGTTGAGATTCATGGAGGCAGGGATGCAACTAAGGCTTATTTTGTACAGAGGATTAAGGCACTCATGGGCGGCAATGCCGGAAGCCCTAATTATGTGGAGACACAGACGCCATCTCCGTCACCATCTTATGCCGGGACGCCGGGCGTGGACTTCACGTACATGGTCTTTACGGATAACGACGGATGGCTGCCGGAGGTTGTGAACTTGAATGACTATGCCGGAATCCGCGGCCACTGGATCCGGAAAGTCGCGATCAAAGTCGACAAAGGATCCATCAAATACCGCGTGCATGTCATGGGAGTCGGGTGGCTACCGTGGGTAACCGGGTACAACAAAAATGACCATAATAACGGATATGCCGGGAACGGACAGCCTATTGATGCAATAGAGATATATTATGAGACCCCGGCGGACTATGCGGCAAAATACGGTTACCAGAAGGCACAGTACCGGGTCAGCCCTGTGAATGGCAACTATTGGCCGTGGCAGTACGATAACGAGACATCTAACGGGCAGGATGGATATGCTGGATGTTTTGGACAGCCTATTGACCGATTCCAGATTTTTTAGGTACAATTATAGCCCGGAGCCATTGATATGATCCCTGCCTACTTGACAAGGGGACAACATCACTTATGGATTCCGGGCTTGAATGTAGTGGGAAAGAAGCTAAAAAAAGCAAGGAGATAGCTTCCACCTGGTTACACCTTAACATGCTCGGCGATAATAAGCAATCAAAATTTTAAATCTCAATGTTTGAATTTGCGATTTAGTGAAATAAACAGGATACTTTGGATTCAATTTCTAAGTATTTTATCGCTTTTTGGCCAGTTATAAATGTATGGAAATAATACTTAATAGTATCTTACTAGTATCATATCTCAATAGAATCCCCTATTTTCAAGCATTCCCATTCATAAAATCTTATAACTTCTTAAAAAAGTTGATGTATTTTAACATTTTGCCGTTTGTGTAGAATTGAAGAGTCGCGTATTTGATGGGTTTGTGATACTTTTGTGATATGTTAAAATCGCTCGTTTTTTACTTACTAGTATCACAAAAGTATCACGGAACCTTTATCATCTCAACCGCTTCTCGCAGCTCATCGATGGTCTTGTGAGTGTATACTTTCTCGTTAATATTACCGCCGGCATGGCCCATTAGTTTGAGCCTGCAAGAAAGGTTTACGCCGGAACTGTCCAACTTGGAGTTAAAGGTATGGCGGCAGTCATGCGGCGTATGTTCTGTAGTGATTCCGCAGTCAAGCAGAGCCTGGGCGAAATATTCACGGTATTTTCCTTCACCGATATTCACGTTACCATCATGGTAAATCAGGCTTTTAAAGCATAGGTTATATCTCGCTCTGACAAAGCCGTATATGGCAGAATGGATGGGGACAATCCTGTTTTTGCCTGCAGGGGTTTTAAGACCGCCATTAAATACCTTATTCTCCAGGTCGATATCTTTCAGCGGCATCCGGGCCAGTTCATTGAGCCTCCAGCCGGAGTAACAGTATATAAGGATGGTATCGACAAAAGGCCGATCCTTATTCTTCCAGAGAAGTGCAAGTTCATCCTCGGTAAATGGTACGCCTTTTTCTGTGTCATCCTCCTTATTAATTACTATGAAAGATGCATAGTCCTTGGAGGTTATGTCAAATTCCAGCGCGTACTTCCCCATATTCCTCAGTAGGGAAGATATATGCTCGGTCATGGAATGGGAATAGTCAGGGCAGTCTACAATCTTCTGCATCTCTTGAGTTCGTAGTTTTGAATAAACTTTATCATGGAGAGGGGCGCATTTTTTTAATGCTGCGCGGCTGGCGTATTCAGCAGACGAACGCTGCCCCTTCTGCTTTTTGTTCGGATCTTTTCCATATTTCCTCATGTACCATTTCTCGTAGACCTCAGTAAAAGTCAGACCGCGCAGGTTTACGTCATATGGGGTCTCGTTATATTTTGCTAAGGCTATCTCGGCCTGGACTCGATCTGGGAAGTTGTCTAGGATGTCAAATGCCGGATACCCGCGGTCGTCCAAGCGAGTGTTCACACGGACTTGATACGGCTTCCTCCGGTTACCGGATAGCTTTACGATTGTCCCTGAGCCATTAGGGCGCCGCCTCTTGCCCTTTTTAGTTGGTTTGGTAGGGATTGGCTTATCCTGCATCGGATAGCCGCAATGAGGGCATATAATGGCTTTACTGGATACTTTTCCTTCGCATTCTGGGCAAGTCATTAATGCCATGATATCATCTCCTCTCTCCTTAAAAATGGGTACAAAAAATACACCTATACAGGTGCAGGAGATTTGTGATATAATCTATTTGTTCAGGATAGTTATATCGGTCTCTGACCTGTATAGCATCTATATAAGCCGTTCCTGTTGGCGCAGGAGCGGTTCTTGACATTTAAAGTATATTTGGTATAATATACTTAACAAGACAGCCGACGAGTAGGTGCACGCTACCCGTTCCGGCGAATTAATTTAATAAGCTACAAAGAATAGCCGTTCAATCTTTACCAGAGACAGGAGCGGCTATTTCTTATTTTTCAAATTCAGAATTGCTACAATTAGTAACGCAATGGTGAGCAACACCATAAATTCTTCATATGTACTCATAAGCATCATCCTTTCCGCAAGACTCGAAACGGATAACGAGCCGCCTGTCGGCTGCCTAGGTAAGCCTATTATATTTTCAAGGTGCACCGCCTCGGTGGTGTGCACGGAGGCGGTGGATTATTACTTTATGGATTGCAATGTCCGCAAGAGGAATATCCGTCAGCTATGAGTTCATCCCTGCTTCTGTCTGAGGATGCGTAATTTTCCTGCGCAATCTTATTTACATCACGGCAAGAAGGATAATGGAACTTGTGAGTACTTGTGTTAAGGACATAAGTTGAACCTGTTTCAGGGGTGTCTGGAATTACTGGTGGTGTGATACTTGGACCACCAGTAAAACGAGAAATCATGGTAGCACAGACTGCTCTGCTAACGTTTCCTTGTGGATTTAATCGGCCCTGGTCTCCAGAGATAATTCCGTTCCCTACAGCCCAGCTCATTGCTTGTGATGCAAAGCTGCTTACTTGGCCGGCATCAGGAAAATCTGAATAATCAGTAGCTGTGGATGTATCCATACTATTTACATTTGCGTAGCGGTATAACATTGTAACCATCTGCTCCCTAGTAAGAGAATCGGCGGGGCCGAATTTCCCGTTACCATACCCGGTTACAATGCCATTTCCATTCGCCCAAGTTATAGGAAGTGAATAAAATTGTCCATCAGGAACATCACTAAATATTGCTTCGTAGGATGCGTCTGGGCTATCGGACATTCGGTAAATTACTGTCGAAAACTGCCCTCTAGCAAGATTCATAGTTGGTCCGAAGGTGTTCTCGTTTAATCCAGTCATTAGTTCCTTTTGGGCAACATCAGCTACATACTCATAATACCATGCGTTTGTTGGCACATCATGATAATTACTGACATCTTTTGCCATCACAGGATTTACAAATAGGGACACTGTCATCGATACCACTGATAGTAATGATAAAAACCTTTTTTTCATACTTTTTCTCCTTTTCTTCTGTACCTCATAACACCACATTTATGTTAAGCCGAATGGCGTAACATCAATTTATCAGTTCCTGTTGGCGCAGGGGCGGTTTTTTATTTATCCTTTTTCATTTGAGCGAAGCCAACAAAAGATAATATCATCTCAACTATTACAAAAATAAAATAGATTGGAAATAGTATCAGGGCTACTGCATACAGTATCGCCCCGGTTAATACGAACCCCCATTTATTCATAAATAATCCAAGGGCATTAAATACGACTGCGAGTGCTGTCATGGCAATGTGGGGTATAACCAATGTTGTTGCAATTGCAACTCCGACTTTTTGGGCGGTACCCACGGTATCACTGATCGTACCCGACCAATAAAACGCACAATATATGAGGTATAATACACCAAATATCAGGGATATCAACACGCATACATTAATTTTTTTCTCTTTAGGTTTTTCACATGCGTCGTTGCTTCTTTTCTTATAATAAGAGTCGCATGCATCACACACATAATATCCTTCCTTATTCTTAGCTGCTCTCAATTCGTTGCCGCATTTAGGACATTTCATAGTTTTTCCTCCTTTTCCTGTACATTTTACACCACGTATACGTTAAGCCATCCAGCATAACATCAATTTACAATTTTCCCCACCATTAAATGTGGAATGAACATAATATAGTAATTATCGATCATTTTACCTACGCCGTATTTCGCGCGATAGCAATCTACACATTTTTTGAGAAATTCTTCTGTAACCTCCAGATACTCGGCAGCTTCATACAGATTGCGACATCCGTACTCATAGGCGTCAATTATACCTCTTAGCCCTATAATCTTATTGTAAGCCCAAAGCCGAGCCTGACGTTCTTGCTTCCTATTCTTTACTTCTGCCATATCAATTATATTCCCTGTACTTGTATAATGGTGGCCGAGTTCTTCCGACAAAACGCAGGATTTTTCAGCGAGGGAATCCAGATTCTTGTTTAAACCAATAGTTCCATCGCAATACAGCCCTTTGATCTTTTCGGAATTGAAGTCATAGTCTATGACGTGTATGCCGTTTTGATAAGCTTCCTCTTCTAATTTTTCATATCCGTTCAAGAAAATCACCTCCTGAACCTATCGCATCGCAACGCATATCCAAAAAGCTGGACTTACTTTCTTTTGTTCTTAACAAATTCTGCAAATTGTTTAATTTCTTCTAATTCTTCTTCTGTATACTCATCACCGTCAAAATGGGCGGCAAGTGTATCGGGGCGTATGATGCGGGTGGTTTTATTTGTTCTTCCTAATAGATAATCTGTATCTACATTAAAAAAATCAGCAATTAACTCTAACGTTTCAAAGTTGGGCTGTCGTTCCCCTCGTTCGTACATATTAACAGCACTTTTAGATATACGAAGAGCTCTCGCAAGCTCTTGCTGAGACATGTTTTTTTCAGTTCTTAATAATCGTAAAACATTTGCAAAATTAGCCATATGTTCACCCCTTCCTTATAAATCGTATTATACACGATACGTGTTTAAAAGTAAATAGAAAAATGCACATTTTGTGCTTGACATATGAGCACGATTCGTGTATTCTATAAATGAGCACAAATCGTACTCAGAAGGAGGTGGGAAGATGAATAGGAAAGCAATAGCGAAACGACTAATTCTATTGAGAGGAAACAGAAGCAGAGAAGAGGTTGCAAAAGCATGTGGAATCAGCATTTCTGCACTTGCCATGTATGAACAGGGTGAACGGATTCCGAGAGATGATATTAAAATAAAAATTGCCTCTTACTATAATCGTACAGTTGATTTTATTTTTTTTGCAAAAATAGAGCACGAAAAGTGCTCAGAAGCAGACAAAGTACCGGATGAGAGGAGGTGAGTAGGATGGACGATTTGCCGTGGGATGACAACTTGAGCAAAGCACATAAGTGGAGCAAACAAGCAAAGGTTATATCTATATGTGCTTTGCTGATAAGTGTTACATCTTTGTTTATAAGAATATTTGGATTACTCCAATAGCAACAGAAACTATAAGAGAAACGATGGCAATTATCTTTGAAATAAGAGCTTCTTTTTTAGCGGCAACCGTTTCTGCTTTTGCCATATCAAGCTGTTCGTTAAGTGTCGCTGAGATTTCATTTAATTGTTTTTCGTAAGATGACTTTATATCATCAGCCATTTTTGCTAAAACTGAATCTTCATACCCCGGAAGTCTTGATTTAGTTTTCATAAATAATAGTTCCGGAGGTTCAATTTTAGGAACATCAAATTTAGGCATTGTAACATCATATTTTGGAATCTCAATGTTAATCTTTGGAGGATGAACGTCAAACTTCAATTATGATTCTCCTTCTGTTTTACTTGGCCTGGCGGGGCCTGTACTTATATTATAGGAAGTTTGGGAGAAAATGTAAATATTTGTATCAATGAGATAAAAAGGAGGAAGCATGAACGAATTAAAAGTAATTGAAAACGAACTTGTTCCGGTATACGAGACAAGCACAGGAGAAAAAGTTGTATACGGATCAGAACTGCATGAGGTTCTGGGGGCACCAAGTGTTTACCGTGAATGGGTGAAACGCAGATTATCAGACATTGACGCTGTAGAAAATGAAGATTTTCAAGGCGTAGAAATTTCTACACCTTCCGGTCAGACGAAAAAAGACCACATCGTCAAGTTAGACACTGCCAAAGAAATGGCAATGCTTGAGCGCAATGAAAAAGGCAAACAGGTGCGCAGATATTTTATCCAGGTGGAAAAGAAATATAAGACCGCATCTCTAGCCACACAGGAACTTTCACCGCAGTTGCAGGTAATGATCAACCTAGAGATTGAGCAGAGGCGGCAGGCAGAAAAACTGGAGCATGTGGCAAACCGGATCGAAAGCATCCGTGAGGTCGTAGCCATCGATACAACATCATGGCGCGATGATACCGGAAGGATCCTGAGGAAAATCGGGATGGAATGCGGAGACAATAAGTCATATCAGGATGTAAGGGCAGAGTCATACCAGTTGTTGGAAAAACGCATGGGCGTGAATGTGAAGCAGAGATTGACCAATAAGCGCAGAAGGATGGCCGATGAAGGCATCTGTAAATCCAAAAGGGACAAGTTAAATTACCTCGATGTGATTGCAGATGACAAGAAACTCATTGAGGGGTATACGGCTATCGTAAAAGAATTAGCAATCAAGTACGGGGTGGCGTAAGATGTGCCCCATAAAACGGACTTTGATTGGGAGAGTGGAGAGTAGAGAAGGAGGTGGTGCGAGGTGCTGAGAAAATTTGAGGCATTACAATTAATCACAGATGTGAAAAAGTATTCAGAATTGGTTTTTGATTTAGTGACACACACAGGAACACCTGAAAAACTGACAAAACTCCTTGATGAAGAGTTTTCCGACAAAGGGCTACAGACCGTGGAATCCATATCCCGCTCAGATTACCCATTATCTTTAGGACGCAAACAATAATAACAGCCGTTACCGCTTAGGAGGAACTGAAACATATATCAAGAAAGAAGGTGTAAAACATGCCAAAACCAAGAGATGAGTCCATGCTCCGGGCCGATCCGCAGAAGATGCTTATAGCGATCGGCAATGCAGGCATGGATCTGCAAGAGCTGTCCGTGGCATCAGGGGTCAATTATGGTGTCATCTGTCTGATGCGGCGGGGGCGGCTGATGAAGCCCTGGAAACTCGGGAAAGTTTGCAAGGCATTGGGGATCCGGGTAGAGGATATCGTGCAGACAGAGGAAGGAGGTGAACAAAGCCATGAGACACAGACCGTGTGACCGCCCGATGACGGACTGGCAGCTGGTGAGAGTGCTGGCGGGGCTGGTAGTAGTATGGGGAGCCATGGTATTAGTGTACATAGCCATGGCATAAAAAAGAGTACATATCAATGGGCTGGAACCCGATACGTACTCCGCAAAATAACCACTTAAATTATAAATCAATCGGAGGAATTTGTAAATGGAAGAGAAAGAAAAAGAATTATTAGATGCAATTCGTCCCATAAAAAGATTTGCCAAGAAATATGGCTACAAACATATTTCGGCGGCTTATATAGAGGACAACAAAACAGAATTTTTGAATGCATTTTCTGAATTTTATGAACAACCACAACCAGATATTGATGTATTTGAAATGGAGGAAATCAATTGTATATAGGAGTAAACGTAGAGGCTGGCAAAAAAGTTCCGGAAGAAGACTCTTTTTCTTATGCTTGTGATCGCTGTAGGTTTGGAGATCTTGAGATGAAAGAAACATTTTTGGAGATCGCCAAACATGCAGAAAATATGGAAGATTTTACGGAAACGCTTGTCGGATGGTTCTATTCGGGAAATTGGGTGAAGGAGGAGAATTAAATGTCAAAAGTTATTTGCATTGCTGGTGAGTCTGGATCCGGTAAAACAACGTCAATGAGGAATCTGGATCCACAGAGCACATACTATATTGATGCTGATAAAAAGGGATTATCTTGGAAGGGATGGAGAAAGCAGTACGGTCCTGATAATAAAAATTATCTTGCATGCGATGATGCGAATGTGGTACGGCAGTACATTAAAAGGATTGCCGAGGCCTGCCTGCAGGTCAAAGTGATTGTGGTTGATACTGTTAATGGGCTTATGGTAGCGGATGAGATGCGCCGGAGCAAAGAGAAAGGATATGACAAATGGGTCGATCTGGCAACTTGTGTCTGGGATATGATTGTGGAGTGTTACGATTATCGAGATGATCTGACGATTGTATTTACAGCTCATACGCAGACCGAAACCGACGACGCTGGATATCGATTTACGAGAATCCAGACATCGGGGAAGAAACTAAATAAGATTGTGCTTGAAAGTAAATTCACAACAGTTTTGCTCTCTAAATGTGTAGACGGGCGGTATCTGTTTGAAACCAGAGCAAACAATAGTACGGCGAAGTCTCCTATGGGAGCATTCGAAGATTTTGAAATAGACAACGATATTGTGGAAGTAATAAAGGCATTGGAGGAATTTTAAATGAGAAAAATCGAAGGATACAAAGAAGCGCAGGCATATTCAGATCAGGAGCGTCTGCCAGTTGGTGGATACATCCTTGGGATTAAGAACGTGGAGTATAAGGAAAATGACTGGGGTGATGTAATCATTCTGTCATTCGATATTGAAGAGGGCGAGTTTAAAGGATTTTTCGCTCGGAATTACAAGGAACAAACTGGTGAAGACAAAAAATGGAAAGGTACATACCGCCTGCGTGTTCCAAAAGATGATGGAAGCGAACAGGATAGTTGGACTCTAAGAAGGTTTAAAACGGTTATCACGAATTTTGAAGAAAGCAATAGTGGTTTTCACTGGGATTGGGATGAGCAGAAACTCAAAGGAAAGAAGATAGGCGCATTATTTAATAACAAAGAATACAACTTTAATAACCGTTCAGGATTTTTTACAAACTGCCATTCACTGGTGACTGTTGAAAAAATTAAAAGTGGAAAGTTTGAAATCCCAGCAGATACGCTTCTCAAAACAGGATCTGCATATTCAACGCAACAGGCTCCAGATTCCGATGGATTCATGAATATTCCGGATGGAATTGACGAACAGCTACCATTTAACTAAGTATGACGCCGTTTGAACTGAAGGCTTCTCTGGAATCCATGAAACTGCTCGTGGATACCAGGGAGCAAAATACAGAGAAGTTAAGAGATAGAATATCCGCCTGCGGATTACCCCATGAGCGTCGCAAGTTGGATGTAGGTGATTATTCTTGTGCCTGCATTCTGCCAGATGGATCAGAGCTGGATTTCTCAAAATTTATTGTAATTGAGCGCAAAATGAATCTGGATGAGCTCTGCCAGTGCTTCGGCAGGGAACGGGCCAGGTTTGAGAGAGAGTTTGATAGGGCCGCAGAAGCGGGTATAAGGATTTACTTGTTGGTAGAAGGTGGAACCTGGGAAAAGGTTTATAACGGTAAATATCGCAGCCTTTTTGCCCCACAGGCATTAGTGGCAAGCATTGACGCTTTCCGAGCAAGATATGGTATGCAGCTTGATTTTTGTAAGGCTGAGACAACGGGCAGGTTGATCCATGACATATTATATCGAGAGCTGAAAGAATATCTGGAAGGAATGGAGGAGTAGGCGAATGACCAAAGAAGAGATTAAGGCAACATATTCCATGTGGGACATTCTGGCCAGATACGGCATCCAGCCCAACCGATCAGGATTCGTTCAATGTCCGTTCCACAAAGGTGACAGGGAGCCTTCTATGAAGATATACAGGGACGGCTATAACTGTTTCGCCTGCGGGGCAAATGGGGATATATTTTCGTTCATCATGACAATGGAGGATCAGGGCTTTAAAGAGGTGTATTTAAGCCTTGGCGGAACTTACGAGAACGAAACCTACAGCGATAAGCTGGCGCGGTATCATGCCATGAAAGAGCAGGAAATGAAGCGTAAGCAGGCTGTTGAAATGAAGGCACGCAGGAAATTAAACAATGATCTGATTGACATATACAGGAATGGATACCAGAAGGCAGAACCATTATCCGATGCATGGGCAGACTGCTATAATGCCCTGCAATACCAACTGTATCTGCACGAAATATTAAACGAACCGAGGTGATAGCATGGAGCCTTTAGACAGGCTTGATAAACAATCAATACTGGCAGAAACAGTTTTCAAAGAACTGTTCAGCCAGGAGGACGAAATTAAGAAGGCAAGACTCATGCTTGATCTGGAGGATCGAGCTGAAGAGCTCGGGGTAAAAACCAAGTTTAGAACTATGCTGAATGCATATAAGAGAGTAGAGAAAGAAATGCAGAAAAGAGGTGATAACTCTCCGAGTCTTGTGGAAAACTGGACGAATTTCACAGGCCCTTATGATAACATGCGCTGCGGCTTATGGATTGCATCAGATAGAGGAATCTATTCACAGAAAGATGGGGGATTGGAAGAGACGGCTTGTTATCATCCTATTCTGCCAGTGGAACGTTTAAAGAATTTGGAGACAGGTGACGAGCAGTTAAGGCTGGCGTATAAGAGGAACAACCGCTGGGAAGAGATGATTGTGCCGAAGGACCTGGTTGCTACGGCAAGTAAGATTACCTCTCTCTCGAAACGAGGAGTTGCAGTCACAAGTGAGAATGCGAA